>NZ_JAFLMY010000059.1:0-2597 GCF_017313375.1 Agrobacterium sp. Ap1 | reverse complement strand
TGCTGATTCCGATGAAGCCGCCCCTTTGTTCCGAGATGATTGCGCCCCGTGATTCCGGGATGATCTCGCCCCCTTCCGAGGAGGTCTGCAGGCAGGTATTGTTGTCAATTCGTTGAGGCGACGTGTCAAGCGCTACGCGGCAGGTTTCGGCGCAGACTGTCGCCGCTTAACTCGACGCGATGGGCGTTGTGGACGAGGCGATCCAGAATGGCATCGGCATAGGTCGGGTCTCCAATGACGCCATGCCAGGCGGATACGGGGAGCTGGCTCGTAATGATCGTTGACCGGCGGCCATAGCGGTCCTCGAGTATTTCCAACAGATCGTGTCGCGCCGGTTCGTTGAGCGGTTCGAGACCCCAATCATCCAAGATCAGGACCTGGACATGACCCAGCGTACGTTGCAGCCGGGCATACCTGCCGTCGCCGCGAGCAAGCGCGAGCTGGGCAAACAGCCTTGGGACGCGCTGATAAAGAACAGAGCGATCGTCACGGCACGCCTTGTGACCGAGTGCGCAAGCTAGCCAGCTTTTTCCGACACCTGAGGGGCCGCAGATTGCCAGATTGTCGTGAGCATTAATCCAGTCGCCCCCGAGGAGCTTCATGAAGAGTGCGCGATCGAGGCCGCGTGCACTGCGATAGTCGACATCTTCCGGGGTCGCCTGGTGGCGCAGCTTGGCGAACCTGAGCCGGGCAGCAAGCTTGCGATCGTAGCGGGAACTCCATTCCCGTTCGAGCAGCAATCCCAGCCACTCAGCGTGCGAGAGATGTTCAGCTTCACCGTTGGAGATGAGCTCCCCAAAGGCCTTTGCCATGCCGGCCAGGCCCATGGCGTTGAGTTTGTCGAGTGTTGGATGAGCAAGCATTCTTCTTTCTCCTTAGTGGTAGTAGCGAGGTCCGCGGATGTTTTCGTGGTGGATAGGCTCATGCGTGGCTGGTCCATTGGTGGTGGCGGCTCGATCGAGATGATTGTCGAGGATGGAGCGCACCGAACCGTAGGTCCGGGCTCCGATCTCCAGCGCACGGCTGCAAGCAGCATTCACTCTGTCGCGCCCAAAGCCTTTGTTCAGACGGATAATTCCCATGCACGCTCGAAAGCCCTGCTCCGGGTGCGGCCGGTCGGCGAGGATCTTTTCGCATAGCAACGCAACCTCCGGCCCGATGGACGTGGCCTCGCGTTGAATGCGTTCGATCGTCCAGTCGGCAAAACGGCGGTGGGCCGAGGGCATGTGATCGGGGGTCGTCGTGTGCTTGCCGTTACCGCTGGAGCGGCGATGAGCGGCTATCCGTTCGCCTTTGTGGAAGATCTCGATCGTATTGGCGGTGATGCGCGCCTCGACTTGCTCGCGAGCGAAGCGATACGGGACGGAATAATAATGCCGCTCGATCTCGACGTGGTAATCCAATCCAGCACGCCGGATACGCCATTCCGCAAAGACATAGCGTTCCACAGGCAATGGCCTTAGAGCAGGCAGGTCGAGCTCTTCAAATAATTGGCGGCGCGTGACGCCGACCCGGCGGAGGACCCGCCTGTCGTTGAGATCATGCAGCAAGTCGGCGATCGCCGCGTTGACCTCGGCGAGATTGTAGAAGGTGCGATGGCGAAGGCGGCCCAACAGCCAGCGTTCGACGATACGAACCGCGGCCTCGACTTTCGCCTTGTCACGAGGGCGTCTCGGCCGCGTCGGCAGGACGGCGCTGCCATAATGCGCCGCCATCGCGCTATACGTCCGGTTGACCTGAGGATCGAAGTGGCACGCCTTGATGATCGCCACCTTGGCATTGTCCGGAACAAGCAACGCCGGCGCGCCGCCGAAGAACTCCAGCGCCTGGATATGGCATTCAATCCAGTCGGGAAGCGTTTCGCTCCAGCGCGCCTGGGCGTAGGAGAGGCTCGATGCACCCATAACCGCAACGAACAGGTGGGCCTGTCGTGTCATGCCAGACAATCGGTCGACTACGACGCTAACGGTGTCGCCGGCGTAATCGACAAACAGCTTGTCGCCGGCTGCATGATCCTGCCGCATCGTCACCGGTAGCTTCAACGCCCAGCCGCGATAAAGGTCGCAGTATCGACTATAGCGATAACCATCCGGATGAAGACCGATGTATTCGTCCCATAGGATCTGCAGCGTCACATGCTTGCGCTTCAGCTCGCGGTGGACCTGCGCCCAAACTGGTTCCGGCGCGCGGCGATGTCCTATCTTCGTCCCGGCCCCCCTGTAGAGGGCCGCCTCCAGGACTGCGTCGCTGACGTCGTCACCAAGGGGCCACGACAGGCCAGCAACCGCTGCACGCCGTAGCGTCTCGCGCACCGTCGACGGCGCAGTCCCAACCCGTACCGCAATCGACTTGTGCCCAAGTCCTTGCTCAAACCGATATCTCAGTATCTCGCGGACACGCCGCATCTCCACTCTCTCCGCAGGCATTGCGTTCCTTCCTCCTCGACCTCGAGGGAAGAAACTTCACACCTGCAGAACATCCTTCAAAGATGCCTCAAAAAGGGGCGGCATCATCTCGGAACGAGGGGGCGACTATTTCTCGGAATTAGGGGGCGACATCATTTCGGAATCAGGGGGCGGGTTGCCTCGGAATTTGCA
>NZ_JAFLMY010000058.1:0-3143 GCF_017313375.1 Agrobacterium sp. Ap1 | reverse complement strand
AAAGGGCCGCTTAGGCGGCCCAATTGGATGTTCGGCTTGGGCCGAGGAGTGTCGAGAAGATTGATTGTTACATTGCCTTTAGAAGACCTGGCAGCGACCTACTCTCCCACGTCTTGAGACGGAGTACCATTGGCGCAGGGGCGTTTCACGGCCGTGTTCGGAATGGGAACGGGTGCGGCCGCCCCGCCATGACCACCAGGTCATCTAAGGGCAATGTGAAGAGAAGCTGGCAGGCGTTAGCCTGTTTTATTTAGAACACGTCGTTGCATCATCGCCCGGCTGAGCCGAGCAGATGAGCATTGATCAATGAGAGCGATTAAGCCAATCGGGCTATTAGTAAGGCTAAGCTTCATGCATTGCTGCACGTCCACACGCCTCCTATCAACGTGGTCGTCTTCCACGGCCCTGATAGGGAATACTCGTTTTCAGGTGGGTTTCCCGCTTAGATGCCTTCAGCGGTTATCCCTTCCATATATAGCTACCCTGCTATGCCGTTGGCACGACAACAGGTCCACCAGAGATATGTCCATCCCGGTCCTCTCGTACTAGGGACAGATCCTGTCAATATTCCTACACCCACGGCAGATAGGGACCGAACTGTCTCACGACGTTCTGAACCCAGCTCACGTACCGCTTTAATTGGCGAACAGCCAAACCCTTGGGACCTGCTCCAGCCCCAGGATGCGATGAGCCGACATCGAGGTGCCAAACAACCCCGTCGATATGGACTCTTGGGGGTCATCAGCCTGTTATCCCCGGCGTACCTTTTATCCGTTGAGCGATGGCCCTTCCACGCGGGACCACCGGATCACTATGACCGACTTTCGTCTCTGCTCGACTTGTCAGTCTCGCAGTCAGGCGGGCTTATGCCATTGCACTCGACGACCGATTTCCGACCGGTCTGAGCCCACCATCGCGCGCCTCCGTTACTCTTTCGGAGGCGACCGCCCCAGTCAAACTACCCACCATACACTGTCCCGGATCCGGATAACGGACCGCGGTTAGACATCCATGACGATAAGGGTGGTATTTCAAGGATGGCTCCACGAAGACTGGCGTCCCCGCTTCAAAGCCTACCACCTATCCTACACATGCCGACACGAATGCCAGTGTAAAGCTATAGTAAAGGTGCACGGGGTCTTTCCGTCTAACCGCAGGAACCCCGCATCTTCACGGGGAATTCAATTTCACTGAGTCTATGCTGGAGACAGCGGGGAAGTCGTTACGCCATTCGTGCAGGTCGGAACTTACCCGACAAGGAATTTCGCTACCTTAGGACCGTTATAGTTACGGCCGCCGTTTACTGGGGCTTCGATTCAGAGCTTGCACCCCTCCTCTTAACCTTCCAGCACCGGGCAGGCGTCAGACCCTATACGTCGTCTTTCGACTTCGCAGAGCCCTGTGTTTTTGATAAACAGTCGCTACCCCCTGGTCTGTGCCACCCCAATCCACTTGCGTAAAAAGGGGTCACGCTTCTTCCGAAGTTACGCGTGCAATTTGCCGAGTTCCTTCAGCATAGTTCTCTCAAGCGCCTTGGTATACTCTACCTGACCACCTGTGTCGGTTTCGGGTACGGTCTATACGGTGGAGCTATTTCCTGGAACCGCTTCCCCGCCCAGACAATCCAATAAGTCTGAACAAGTTACGCAATCCGTCACTACCACCAGGCCCACGAATATTAACGTGGTTCCCATCACCTACGCATTTCTGCCTCGGCTTAGGGGCCGGCTAACCCTGCTCAGATTAACTTTAAGCAGGAACCCTTGGTCTTTCGGCGAGGGGGTCTCTCACCCCCTTTGTCGTTACTCATGTCAACATTCGCACTTCCGATATCTCCAGGGGTCCTCACGGATCCCCCTTCACAGACTTACGGAACGCTCCGCTACCACATACACGTTAAGTGCATATCCTCAGCTTCGGTGCATGGCTTTAGCCCCGTTACATTTTCGGCGCAAAGACCCTTATTTAGACCAGTGAGCTGTTACGCTTTCTTTAAATGATGGCTGCTTCTAAGCCAACATCCTGGTTGTTTTGGGATCCTCACATCCTTTCCCACTTAGCCATGACTTGGGGACCTTAGCTGGAGGTCAGGGTTGTTGCCCTCTTCACGACGGACGTTAGCACCCGCCGTGTGTCTGCCGAGTAGTACTCCCAGGTATTCGGAGTTTGGTTAGGATCAGTAAGACGGTGAGTCCCCATAGCCCATCCAGTGCTCTACCCCCTGGGGTATTCGCTCGACGCTCTACCTAAATAGATTTCGCGGAGAACCAGCTATCTCCGAGTTTGATTGGCCTTTCACCCCTAGCCACAAGTCATCCCAATCTATTGCAACAGATGCGGGTTCGGCCCTCCAGTTGGTGTTACCCAACCTTCAGCCTGCTCATGGCTAGATCACTCGGTTTCGGGTCTAATGCAACTAACTGAACGCCCTGTTCAGACTCGCTTTCGCTGCGCCTACACCTACCGGCTTAAGCTTGCTAGTTACACTAAGTCGTTGACCCATTATACAAAAGGTACGCCGTCAGGCTTGCGCCCTCCGACTGCTTGTAGGCATCCGGTTTCAGGTTCTATTTCACTCCCCTTGTCGGGGTGCTTTTCACCTTTCCCTCACGGTACTTGTTCGCTATCGGTCATGCACGAGTACTTAGGCTTGGAGAGTGGTCTCCCCATGTTCAGACAGGATTTCACGTGTCCCGCCCTACTCAAGGACAATCAGTGTTCTACGCCTACGGGGCTGTCACCCACTTTAGCCAAGCTTTCCAACTTGTTCGGCTTTATTCCTGATTGCCACTGGCCTGGTCCGCGTTCGCTCGCCACTACTTGCGGAGTCTCGGTTGATGTCCTTTCCTTCAGGTACTTAGATGTTTCAGTTCCCTGAGTTCGCTTCTAACCCCTATGTATTCGAAAGTTAGATACCTTATTACAATACCTAGAAACCTAAACCGTGCCTAAACACGGCTTAAACTTTCTAGGTATTTAAGGTGGGTTGCCCCATTCGGAGATCCATGGATCAAAGCTTATTCGCAGCTCCCCACAGCTTATCGCAGCGTATCACGTCCTTCTTCGCCTGTGCATGCCAAGGCATCCACCAAATGCCCTTACGACACTTAATCGTTCTCATTGCCAATGCTCATCAATATAGC
>NZ_JAFLMY010000057.1:0-3158 GCF_017313375.1 Agrobacterium sp. Ap1 | reverse complement strand
AGAGCCAATTCCGCCAGACCAAGCTCGATTACGAATTGCTACGGGATGCGCTGGTGTTTTCACACAGCCTCGGCCGATAGCCGTCATGACGCGAAAGCGCCAGACGCGGACGTTGCGCAGTGGATGCTCCGGCTATAGGCTTAATTTCGGTTCAGTTTGTAATGAGCGGATAATGACTTTAATCGATTTTGAGGCAATCCACTTCCCGGTCCTTCGCAGTTGGCTGGGCAGCGAGCGCGATGTCGTGCAGTGGGGCGGACCTGATCTTACTTATCCGATCACCGACGATCAGCTTGAACAGATTATTATCGAAGGGCAAACGTTACCGCCCAAGCGGCTATCCTGGATGGCTGTTAACGCCTCCCAGGCTATAGCAGGGCATATCCAATTAGCTGTGGACTGGAAAAATGGCGTCGCAAGGATTGGCCGCGTCATGGTCGCGCCAACAATGCGGGGACAAGGACTAGCTAAACCGTTGCTGGAAGCGGGATTGGAGCGGGCGTTCTCTCATCCGGAAATCGAGAGGACTGAGCTAAATGTCTATAGCTGGAACAGTGCCGCTATCCGAACCTACAACAAGGTCGGTTTTGTCCACGAGGGAGTGAGGCGGTCGTCTGCCAAAGTTGGTGACGAGAGATGGGACACCGCGATCATGAGCATGCTTCGTTTGGAATGGGAAATGGGACTGCCCAAATGACCGCTTCGGGCAAGGAGCGGCCCACCGCCCTGACATCGGTAAAACGGTACGCAAGCGGACGGAACCGATCGTAGAGTTGCGTTGAGTGGGCGATAGTTTAGGAATTGCTGTAATTCCAACTGGCATTCAAGTTCATGCAGTATTCTCGCCTGCTTCTGTTGCTCAAGGAACTCGATACTGTGTCGTCTAACCAACTACCCAGAGGTGTTGGAATGAAGACGCTCATCGAGGCGCGCGATCACGGCATCATCGAACTCATAGGCGACATTCGGGCTGCCTCGTGCATCCTGACACCTAAGGGGAAGGAACTGAAAGAGAAGGTGCTGTGTCGACAGTCTATCAGGAATGGATTATATACCGACCTATCGTTACCAACCGAGACCGTTGGCGGTGGCGACTGAGGGTTAATTAGTGCGCTCGCCTTCGAAGAAGAGAGGGGAGCGTCATGCCTTCTTCCTTAAACGACAATAGCCATTCCAGTAGTCCCGACTTGCGCCCAATGTTGCGCGAATGGGCGTCAAGGTTCACACAGGACGCACATCTCCGAGAGCGCATTGTAGACGCAACCATCTTCAGGGTTGCAGACGCCCCCGAGCGCCTAAGTGGCACTTCCATCAAGAGATCACTCTACAAGATCGTCGTTCGGACAGCGCAGGAAACAGTTGCGTCGATAGACTGGCGCAAAGGACCGCTCGACATAGAGATGTATCCGGAAGACGAGTTCTACATTGTGCGCATGGCAAACGGGTCGAAGTCAGACGAGATGAAATTCATCAGCGAACGATCGGCGCGTAAGTACCTGAGAACACTCAAGCGGCGGTCTGTGATTACTCGGAAGGCGAAGCCAGACTAGGTTGCTTGCCGCTCTTGCAGCTCTTTGTCCGTTAGACGTCCGAGCACTTCGTTTGCCTGATCAATCGCCTCATGTAATCGCGTCAGGCGCTTAGAGAGTTCAATAAGGGCTTCTGCAATTGACCTTCGGATCAAGTAGAGCGTTGTTGTCGTTATCGGGCAACTGAGTCTCCATATCGCACTGAAATATGGAGCAAGCCTACGGGGCGTCTTCTTGCCTGAACCTTAATGAACGAGACAGTCCATCAGAATTCATGGAAGCATCACATTCCCTGATTAATCGCGCCCGATTGCCGACTTAAGCTACAGACGGCTATTGTCGTCACTGACGGGCGCTACAAGGCAGGCAACAGTAGCCGGCCCGCCTCACCGTCGGGCAAACTTAGACTTTCAGCGCTTATGATCGGTGTGACGACACGTAGTCAACAACCCCGCGCGAAAAGGGCCTTGACGGGGAGGAGGTCGCGGCAAGCTACTGGCAAGAGTATTTAACTGACGGTAGGACGCCAGAAGAATTCGCTGACGAAGACGCGTTGTTCTGGATCTGACTGACCTCACCGCCCTGACATCCAATGCAAGCTACAGCCAAGTAAGCAAAGACAGCATCGAGATCAGGATAAGCGGACTACACTGCGTCCTTGTCCAAAAACTCAGCCCGGATTCTGAGGCTTTCTTCGACCAAACGCTTAGATTTGACAGTGAGCAACGATATTGCTCGACCTTCCGCCCGGTCGCGTTTGAGCTTTGCGCACAAATACAAGAACACGGCTTCGAGTTGTTCTGTGGTGACGTCATGGCAGTCCGCGAGGCGCTGCGCAAAGTCAGTAACCATCTTCCCCTCCCATTTTCCCCGCATCTATTGAAACACAGAAGTTTAAATCGAGAGAGTTGTTTCGAATGAAAAGAAAATCAGGGTTTATTAAAAATTACCTTCCCGCCGATTCTTCCAGAATCGAAGCATTGTTATGGATATTATTAGAGTTGTGCTGCCCAAGTCCACAGGGGTTCGACCTGTTCTGCCGGGATATCCATCAGGCCCATCACTTTAGCTCGAACACAAACTGCGGCGCACCCGGTGGCACTCAGGGTGCAGCCCAGTCTGCGCAGAATAACGGCGGCAGCACCAATCCCGGCGCCGGTACGGCAGGAACTTCCTGGTAAGCCAGCGCTTAACAGTGCCAGGGAAAGGCCTCGCTTCGACGGGGCTTTTTTTATGGGGGATGCTCGAGGTAACTGCGTTTTGCGGTCGCGCACGCGAATACGTTGAATAGACGGACCCTGACATTCGGAGGTAAGGTCATCCCATTAAGGCGGCGGCACGCCGGCGAAGTCCCCTGAAACGGTAGCCCGACTCTCGGGCCAATCGTCCCCACACCCGTGAACTTTCCCGACATTCAAATGTTTGGGAATATGACCCGTCGCTTTCGCGACTAGCTTCTAGTGCTGTTGATCTCACTAACGATATGGGCAGGAGCACTTGCGGCGTTCGTCTGGCTTTTGTGACCCACCGCCCTGACATCCTCGGCTGCTTCGCGCCAACAGCGGACGTTCGCTATCTACTTCCATCTGCAAAGAAATGAGCCTTGGTGATTTTGAAGCCGATCGGCTT
>NZ_JAFLMY010000056.1:0-3304 GCF_017313375.1 Agrobacterium sp. Ap1 | reverse complement strand
GGCGCTTGTAACTGACTGGCGAGATGGTCATGCACGTGCGTCTATCGCAACCGCTCCTCACAAGGCGTTACCGTGACATCGCCCGTTTGGCAGCAAGTGCACCGAAAACGCGGATGCCTTCTTCCGCGATGGAAATGATATCCTCTTCCGCTTGGACCGATAGGCTGAACGGCATCAGTCGCGTCCGCGACTGATCTCTGCTCGCGCTGTGGCTACAGCAAACAGCTCGTCCGCCGAATGGCTTCCAACGCCGCTTTCAATACCGTCGTCGACAAAGCGCTGCATCTCGGCAACCTTGTCCGTACGAGCTTGGTCTCTGCGTATCAAATCTCTGACGTAATCACTCGCATTGGAGTACCTACCGGTCTTGGCTTGAGCTTCAACCCGATCTTTCATGGGGTCCGGCAGGGATACATTCATCGTCGCCATTCGGGTCTCCTAGATAGGCTAAAGATACCTGTCGATGGCAAAATTTTTCAAATCGACTATGAGTCTCGATCAAGCTCTTGAACCGATACGAACCGCCAACCCCGTAATTCTCCTGCTGCGTCAGCTGAAATCGTAAGCCTTTGGGTCCGTCGGAAACGACCACGCAGGTTCCTTTACAACGGCCCGCGCCAGAATGTCAGCTCTCACATTGCCGGGAGTGGCAGCATGTCCCTTGCACCATTTGATGTGGACAATGGAATTGCGCTCGAGTAACGCATCGAGCTGCCGCCAAAGATCGGCGTCCGGAATGCGTCTGCGACGAGCATGAACGTTGGCATTTATTCGCTTCCAACCGTTCGTCCGCCAGATCTTTCGCCAACGATGACAACCCTCCATGACGTGAAAAGAGTCTGTCCACAGCACAACGTCTCTGGCTGCCGCAGTAGTTTCGATCCATGTAAGGGCCTTGATCATCGCAAGCACCTCGAACCCGTTGTTGCCTGTCCCGGTTTGGCGACCGCGTTCATCGTGAATTTCCGTGCCATCCTCCATGACCACAAAAGCCCAGCCTCCCCGACCGGCTAGAGGGTCGAATGAACCGTCGGTGTAAACGTGAATACCATTGATCGGATCCGCGAAGAATACATTACTGAGCAAGGATTGCACCCCCGAGTCTGAACGGCGCCGAGATCGCGCCGCCCACTCCATTCAATACGACCGCACCGGTTCCCGCTACAG
This sequence comes from Agrobacterium sp. Ap1, assembly GCF_017313375.1. Classification (NCBI taxonomy): domain Bacteria; kingdom Pseudomonadati; phylum Pseudomonadota; class Alphaproteobacteria; order Hyphomicrobiales; family Rhizobiaceae; genus Agrobacterium; species Agrobacterium sp. Ap1. The sequence continues at coordinate 2,137 of NZ_JAFLMY010000056.1, read as the reverse complement.
GATTTGAGAAGCCTTGCCGTAACTGCGGATAGACAGCTGCCAGTGATGCAAACCGATCATGGTTGGTGCCGTTCAGCGAGGGGATCTTTGATATGTCGACGATATCGAGATTTTCCGCTATGGCGAGTTCTCGCGTTCTTGGATCATCGATATCCAGCGAGCCCGCTGTCGCGGCGGATCCTGCGAGCCGTTTGGAGAGTGCCAGTGCAATGTCGTCCTTCGACGCCAGTACGACAATTGGCTTAGTAAGCCTGTCAGTGACCGACAATTGTTTGCGTAATAGGTCGATGTCGATGTCAGGCGCCGCAAGAACCAGCTGATCGATCGCGTGAATAACCTCCGTCTTCCCCATGAGCGACAATTGCCGGATCGACTCGACTGCCAGCCACGCACCCATGCTGTGCGCCATAATCGTGGGACGCACGCCGGCGGCCGAGAGATTTGACAGGACCTGCGCGAAGTCGTCCCGCGCGAAAGCGGCCGAATCCTTGTCAGCGACATAGCCCGTTACCTCTGCCTGCGATGGCCAATCGAAAAGAATGGCCCTTTCCTTGACCTTCGAATCTGCCGCCATCTGCGCCAGTCGGAACAGCGCTTCCTGATGGCTGTAATTGTAGCCATGTACAAAGATACCCGCACGGCCGTAGGTAGGCGATACGGACACCCCACGCGCAAGCCTCGCGAATTCATTAGCTGTCAGTTCACGTCTGCCGATGACCGCGAATGATGTATGAGGATCGGGCTTGGAGACAGGCCACTCGATCTTCGATAGCTGATGTGTAGGCGGAATGGAGATGGTCACTTCGGAGTACCGCAAGCGATCACCTCGCCCCGCAGTATAGGCCCCGCTCTTGTCACTGTCCGGAACGCGGTCAGTCGCGACGAGGATTGCAACACGCGTCGCGTGATTTACAGGTGCGACCACCTTCAGGGTTTCGGGTCCCGGACGGGCGCAGGAGGAAAGCGCCGAAATGGTAACAAGGAGCAGGAATATGATACGCAAAGGGCGGAACTCGTGAATCAGATAGCGAGATCTAATCCCAATCGCGTTTCTAAGACGAGGCGGAAAAAAGGGAAAAGAGTATTTTTCCACTGTGGGGCCCTTGCGGGGCGCATTTCGCTATCCGGTCCGCCGCACGTCGTGATCGGCTGCATTCAATGCATTGGGGTTAAGCGAGGTTACCAGTAAGCCAACGCGGGACCGCCAGGACATGGCAGTGGGCCAGTATTCGCCGAAACCTCCTGATTCGTCGTTCTCCACGATCCAAATCTCAAGACCCCGCGAACGAAACTGCTCTTTCCTCTCTGTCGGGGGACAGATCTTAGTCCGCCACGAGTATGCTTCATAAGCCCAGGGGTTGGACGTCATTGGACGTCCAGATTCTATACGGCGTTATCATTGCGAGCTCGAGAACAGTCCAATGCCGCTCACCATTCATCTTGAGCAAGCTTTGACGCTCAGCGGCTGCTCGTCGAACACGGAATGTTCGGCCATCTTCGGGCTATGCGCGAGGTCTTTGAGGCCCTTGTGCCGCTCCGCTGCGCAAAGCAAATCTGTGACGGACGAGTGGCCTTCCCGAAACAACGTGATCAACACTGCAGCAGCGATCTCCCGATCAGGGTCGAGTCGTGAGATGTAATTGATCTCGCACCATTCTTCCAACGCGGTATGGAGGATATTGAGTTCTGCCGGTCCAAACTTGGTTTCGAGAAAATTGCGCATGTCATTGTTCGTATCAGTTTTGAGCGCGATATGGGACCGCCGGATAGAGTTTCAAGGAAGAGATGCCTGTCGGTGAAAGGCAAATTTTGAATTCGCATAATCTTATAGAAGCCTTGGCTTCCATCCCTCTTCCCCGCGAACTTTTACCCTTGAGCACCTGCATAACATAGAAGGCTTCGGTGACAAACGCTCCGTCTTCCGTGTTTGGGACAGACATCGCACACGGACGCCGGAGACCGGCGAGGCTTCGTCTATTGCCAAGGCCGAAGGGGAAGCTTTCCTCAACATGCACAGATTAGGCGATGTCACCTTAACTTGAATTCGGATGCGTGGGATGCTTCTGCCTTGAGGATCGATCTCAGGCCATGGCTTCGGCTGCAACTTTCCACTCTGCGATCGCCTGGATACGGTGAA
>NZ_JAFLMY010000055.1:0-3377 GCF_017313375.1 Agrobacterium sp. Ap1 | reverse complement strand
GCTCTAAGCAACCCGACCCTACCGGAAATCACCGATGGCTATGAAATCCAGCTACACCACTCCATGGGACACGATCGATGAAACCCAGAGAGTAAGCAAATGACCGCAACTGGCGCGAGGGAGACCATCGACTAACGCCGATGGTCAGAAGCCTACAGCTCAATCTGCTCCGCGATCCTCAGAGCGTCATCTACCTCAACGCCAAGGTAGCGAACCGTGCTTTCGAGCTTGGTGTGACCGAGCAGAATTTGGACGGCTCGCAGGTTACCCGTCTTCTTGTAAATCTGCGCTGCCTTGGTTCGCCTCATGGAGTGGGTGCCATAGGCACTGGTGTCTAGTCCGATGGACGCGACCCAGCGGTGGACAATGCGGGCGTACTGCCTCGTGGACAAATGATGCGACGTCTTCCGACGGCTTGGAAACAAATAGCTGCCGCCGTTCCTTCGAACGAAGGGAAGCCATGCCACCAGCGCAGTCTTCGTCTGCTCCGTCACCTCAAACTGCACGGGTCGCTTCGTCTTCTTCTGGATGATGGTGGCTCGATCCCGGATAAAACTACCCGACCATAGGTCCTCAACCCTCAGCTTAACCAAGTCGCAAGCGCGGAGCTTGCTGTCGATGGCGAGGTTGAACAGCGCCAGGTCTCTGATCGCCCCGCTCATTTCGAGCCTGACACGGATCGACCAGACGTTCTTCGGTTGCAGTGGGCGCTTCTGGCCTACTAAAATACCCTTGTTCCATGGATTTCGATTACGCAGTACGGCGGTGTCCATGCCAAAGCCTCCACCGCTCCTCCCACCGCGTCGCCACCATCGGGCAGACCAACGGTAGCACATCTCGTCTCTACTCGGCCCATTGCAGACGTCGTGCTTGCAACCTTCATATTTCGATGAAATTGCAATAGAGCAGTAATTCAACCTCCTGGAGTCTGTCGCATGCTTCGTAACATGATCCTGCTATCCGCAGCCATGGTCATAAACGGAGCAGGTGCTTTCGCCGAAGAGGATGCACCCGCCAAAATTTTTCTTTACGCCATCCTCATCGACGAACATGAGCCAGTTTACGGTGAGGTAAAGTGTTCTAAATATCCGTGTCGACTGGTTGACCACAAGGCTCCTGACATCGACCTCTCGCTTGGCCGCTACGACGACACCAGCGTCCGCCCGATTGTTTATTGCAGGACTGAGAACTGTTTCATTTCGTACCGATCTGGAAACATTGACTTGAGCCAGACCGGAAAGCTCTTGAGGTTCAATCTGGCCGAGGGCCAAGAGCCAGGGCATCACGCTGTCCTTCTTGAGAGCCGAAAGCTGGGCGAGATCATCATCGCGTTTTGATGTCCGCTGTTGGCACGAGGCGAGCCACGACCACATTCGGCCCAAACCGGTCATCAGGTATTGAGGAAGCCCCAACCATCAGCGTAACCTTGATGGAGTTCAGCAAGCGCACTCAGCCTAGCTTCAGATTCCGTGATCGCGTCTGCTGATGGGAGCATTACCTTCGAAGCCGTAACGTCCCAAGTACCTTCTGGTGAGTGGCTTGGATTGACTGCGATCTCAAAGCCCTTTGCCTCAGCCTCTGCGGCAAAGCGGTTTGCAGATACCAAGTCCGGGAAGAGATGTGAGAAATCAATAAGTCTAACGTAGCTGAGGTCTTTTCCCTCGGCCACAAACTTCATTAGAATTGCGGTGTTTTCGTCAACAAGCGACATTCAGAGGTTCCTCAAAGGAGGGCTGCTGACGTGCGAAAAGACCTGACTTCGGCCGATATTTCAATGGCTCCATTTGGCGCGATCCTGCCATGATGACTGCGGCCTACAGCACTCGGTTGCTTGACATGTTTTTTTGAACAAGCTGGCATGTTTGTAGCCATTATTGAGATTAAGATGCCGAACGATTGCTGGCTCAGGGCTCGGATTAGGAGGAAGGTTGTCGAAGATCGGCACGATCATTGTTGCCCTCGTCGGGATCGGGGCAGGCTTCACCGGGCTCGACTTGCTGAGCGATGGCCGAAGTGGGGCTTGGAGGCTGCTGATCTTAGCGACTGCGGTTGCCGTTTTCCTAACGTCAGGTTGGTTGCAGTACTCCAAACCTAGCCAGCTCTCAACCTCTGCGGTGCAAGGTTTCCCGCAGCCCATCGTCCTTGTCGCAGGCCGCAGCCGTTACATTGCACTGGGTCTGGCTAGCCTATGCATGTTCGCAGCGTTTACTGATGCCACACGATTTGGGAACGGCGAAATCGGATACATCATCCTTTTCATCCTGCTCTTCGGGCTTTTTGGGTTGCCAGGAATTCTGCTTATTGCAGCTTCCTTGAAACCAGACCGTCTAGTCCTTGGGCGGCAAAGCCTCGTGTCGAGGTCGCTGTTTGGTCCGAAAGAGTGGAGATGGGAGGATGTGGCTGACTTCCAAGCAACTACTACCATCCTCCGTGGGAAGCGAAAGGTTCACGTGAAAGGGTATATCCAGTTCCAAGACCGCTCCTCCGATGGAACGCGAAAGGGCGCTAGGCTGACCCGGTTAACTGGTTCAAATGCCAGCCTGAACAATCGATTTCGGATATCTGACGAAGAACTGGCGTCGCTTCTCAACCACTGGCGACAACGAGCTATAGCTTAGAAACGCTGTGGCGCTGACCGGTTGTGGCGCAAAGCCGAAGATCGCCGTCGGGCCTCTGAGATCATTGCACAGCACCACGAAAGATCGCGGAACTTGCTTCACCTTCCGTCAATCAACGCCAGATAGGGTGGTGATGGTCTAGGGGGAAGGCATGAGAGCTTGGCTTCAAAAATGGGCAGCCGTTCTGGGGATTTCCCTTGTCGGACCTGTTTTCCTAGTCTTCTTCGTTACTTGTCTCGTGCAAGGGGAACTGCCTAGCCGACGAGGAGCCGTTATCCGTGCGAGTGGTGAGCCCTTCCTGTTCTATCCGCTTGTGCTGTTCCTGATTTGCAGTTCAGCAGGTCTGACCTACCTGAGTTATGTTCGCCATCGGATATATTCGCGGACGATCCGGGCGATAGGTAACAATTCCGCTTGTGGCGCAGAGCGGCCGACAAAGCAATTCTTCGATGTCAGGGCGGTGGGGTGACGCAGCCCCATTTTCGCATCTTGCCCGTCGGCTGAGAGGACGTTAGTCCAACCAGCATTCCAACGCCGAATAATGAAATTCTGCGAGAGTTCTACAGTTTCACCAAGGCGCATTGCATGTCACTTTACAAGCGAGCGATGGTATACGGAACACTATCAACAGTCGGATTCCTGATCGTGGGTCCTGGCAGTTTCATGATCTACAACGCGTATGGATCGTGTCCCATGGAATGGTGTAGCTCGGTTGATCATCGAGCTTTCCGGCCAAGGCCGGGAATGGGTCAACTTGCG
>NZ_JAFLMY010000054.1:0-3622 GCF_017313375.1 Agrobacterium sp. Ap1 | reverse complement strand
GATATAGCCTGACATTGCCACCTCCGATCGACGAAGATGATTCTACATCAGGACCGGGTTTTCACACAGCCTCGGCCGAAGGCCGTCTTCCGCTTCGCGCCAGAAGCGGTCATGTAACTGGCGCGCCACAAGCGCCTTCGCTTGAATATTTGATACTGCGTTTTATGGTCGCTCATCCAATGTGATGAGAGCATCGATGCGAAAGAAAGATTTTTCCACGCTAGGTCGGAAACTGCTGGATCGCCTTCATGGCTACCATGTAAAGGGAGCGCTCATACTAGCCGAGCCGACAGGCCCCATACTGCGCGGAATAGCCTTTGACGGTTCGAGTCATAGCAAAACGTCGTTTTACATGCACGTTTTCTTCCAGCCACTCTGCGTCCCTGCGGAACACATACACTTTACCTTCGGTTTCCGTATAACTGATACCGCTGGGATGGATGGCTGGGAGTCTGCCCGTCCAAACTTACTTGCTGACATCTCGAAATCGCTCTCCAAGCAAGCTCTTCCGTTCCTACAGAAGGTAGTGACCCTTGATGGGGCGGCTGAGACATTGGATGCGATGAGATCGAACAACACGCAAGTAAAAGAAGCTAGCGCGTTCTGCCGAATCTTAACTGGAGACACAGCGATGGCATTGAAGCAACTTGAGAAGATCACAGGATTCAATCGAGAAATTGAATGGCAGGATCAACAGGCCTCTCGCATCGAGTGGATGATTCAGATGCTTCGAGCTGATCCTGAAGCGGCAAAGCACCAACTACTCACTTGGCAGACGGAAACGGCATCGACACTAGGTGTGACCCGATGACCGCTTCGGGCTAAGAGTGGACCCCGCTCCCTAACATCCAATGCAAGCTACAGCCACGTAAGCAAAGACAGCATCGAGATCAGGACAGCGCCATTAAGCCAAAACAGCCTATTTGTCTTCCTGTAAGCACGACGAAGTTCATCCGAGCACCGCGGATGATCGACCTCGATGTAGCTCCACCCTGACTTCCCCCAATTAGGGACTCCAAGGCGATCCGCTTCCTTTTTCTGTAAGAAATTCGTCCAAGATAGGTAGGCACACGCAACGCAGATGACGAACATTAGCGCAATGAAGGGGTATCTGATCACGAATACTTCCTGAGACGGACGATCAATTTGACGCGTATGCAGCACTATCGCATTGCACTCACGAAATCAGCCCACATAACCTATGCAAATAAGCAGGCTCCTTAAGCGTGCGCAAGATCAGACGACGCCGCCCGCCCTGACATCCTTCGGAAGATCGACGGCCGCTTTGCGCCATGTGTGGACGGCTCCGGTTTGGCAAGAGTTTTGTCGACTTTTTGCACGTTGCTGGTCGGAGCTGCCATGTGTCCGGCCTTTGGATGCGGCACAGAACGAGGCCGCTGGCCATAATGCTCTCCGCGGATTGGGTCCCGGTCAAAAGCCCGCGCTCGAAGCGCCTGGCGCAAAATGGGTTGTCCCTTTCCTTGGGCCGACTGGCGTAGGTGCGTTATAAGTCTCCTGCTCTTACCAACGACGTTCACGGCACATGCGCCGTGTATCAATTTCCGGCGGTGACCGGCACTATTCTATAGGGTTCATTCCGGCTCATGATTGCCCATGCAACCCGTGCCATTTTGTTGGCGAGCGCTACTGCGGCGACCTTCGTTGATCGGCGTTCCATCAATGAGACCAGCCAAGGATGGCGGGTATAGCCCAATAGCTTGGCTCGCTTGATCACCGCCATCGCGCCAACCACCAATAATTGCCGTAGATATCGGTTCCCAGCCTTGCTGATCCCGCCGAGTTTCTCCTTGCCGCCACTGGAGTTCTGTTTCGGGACTAGGCCAATCCAGGCACTCAGATCGCGACCGGAACGGAAGACGCCGGGGTCGGGAACGCTGGCAGCCAGTGCGGTTGCTACCAATGGACCAACACCTGGAATGCCTTCGAGCTTACGGCTGAGATCATGGGCGCGGTGCCACTTCATGATCTGCCGATCCAGTTCCAGTATTCGCTGCTTCAAGAGATCGACCTGGTCGGCCAAGGCGGCAAGACATGAACATGCTTCGGCTGGTATCTCAGGTTTCTCACCCTTGCGAATGAGATTGAGAAGCTCAATCAGCCCGTTACGACCGATCCCCGCAACAATACCGAACTCGGCGAGGTGGGCACGGACAGCGTTGATGGTCATCGTGCGCTGGCGAATAAACAGCATGCGGGTCCGATGAAGCATCAGGATCGATTGCTGATCGGCTGTCTTGATCGGAACAAAGCGCATGTTCGGCCGTGTCACGGCTTCGCATATCGCCTCAGCATCCGCCGCATCGTTTTTGTTGCGTTTGACGTAAGGCTTCACATAGCGCGGCGGCATAAGCCGCACTCGGTGCCCGAGTTTCTCCAGCTCACGACCCCAGTGATGCGCGGTTGCGCAAGCTTCTATACCAACAAGACAGGGGGTGAGGTTCGCAAAAAACTGAACGACGTAGCGGCGCTTCAATTGTCGGCGGACGAGGACCGCGCCGGTTGCGGAAATGGCGTGAACCTGGAACACCGACTTAGCAATGTCGACTCCAATCGTGGTAATCTCTTCCATGGATGGCTCCTCCCATGCGGTTCCTAACAGCACCGCGAATATGGCACATCGCGATGCCGGCGGAGGAGCCGTCCACAGCATCAGAAGCGGACATGGCTAAGGAAACAGAGCCAACAAATAAATTATCCGCCAGCCCAACAGGCCCAGACACAATCCAACAATTGCCCCTACGAGGGCGAACATCAGCGCTCCAAATATTTCCGCGCTTCCAAAGCCAAGCACACCGCCGAAAATCAGCCCTAGTATGCTGAGCAAGATCGTTGTCACCTGTTGTACCCTGACCATAAGTATCACCCCGGTGTAGCGACGCGTGTATTCAATGGCGGCTCTGGGCCGATGTCCTTCTTCCGCTTCGCGCCGAAAGCAGGCGTTGATGCAAAGGCCTTGCTTTAAATTTGTTCTGGATTTTCTGCGGCGAATTCCCGTATGAAACGTTCCGGATCACGGACATATCGCGCCGCGTTTGAACGCATGACTGCCCGAATGAGTGAAGTCCCATTAGGTCGGACAATTGCTCCGTCTCGCGTTACCAACACGCATGCTGTATCCTGCGCGAGTGAGCAAATTTGCGCTACAAGCGGCATAGAAAGGTTGGTAACGTCCAAACGAAATTGCACCCCTTCAATACCGGGCTCTCCAAGGACAACTTGCACATCGTTTGTCTTCTCATCACCCCATATACGCAAGCTCGGGCTCCAAGATGTCTTCTCAGGCATCATTGAGTTCAATCGCTCAAACAGATGCATTATTGTGGGACCTGAAAAGTCTGGATTTACAGCCTCAAGCTGCGCTCGCGTCATTCGTACGGCAACCGCCCCATTAATGACTGCGGCCGACGACGGCATTAGATCAAAAGCGAATTGCCAAATTGCCATGTCGAAATCATTATTGCCTGATGCGGTTTTTGCAACCTGTATCATGACCGCAAAGGGCCGACCGTCGCCATGGCCCGAAAGCGCCAACAGCGGACGTTCGCTATCTACTTCCATCTGCAAAGAAATGAGCCTTGGTGATTTTGAAGCCGATCGGCTT
>NZ_JAFLMY010000053.1:0-4672 GCF_017313375.1 Agrobacterium sp. Ap1 | reverse complement strand
GCAAAGCGGAAGGCGGAAGTTGGTCCAGTGCCGGCAACAGCTGCATGTCTGAAGGCCTGCTACATCGGGTTTTGGCATTTCTATCAGCGCTTGTGGTTTTCGCAGGTGACTTTTCGGAGATCAGAATGTCGGCTAGAAAAGCAAGATGAGCGCTTCGGAACCGATCCACCCTACATTGAACGATCTCAAGTTCGAGATCGGACAGGTACTCGTCTGCTGGTCTTTTCTCGAAAATACGATGAGAGAGCACCTGACGCGAGCTGGAGTTCAAGTGCAGATTTTGAAGGGCCCCGTGATTTCTCACTGGAGGACATATATAAAGGCTACTTATCCAGACCGAGCCCATGAGCTTCTAGAACCAGTAGAAGAAGTCGCTCGCGTCCGAAACTTTCTCGCACACAGCATCTATTAGTTGCACGCAGACCCATGGACCGAGGGCAGCGCGGTGATCGCCTGCGAAGCACCTGAAGGTATACTTCATTATTTCAGCATCGATGATCTTCGTGACGCATGCACAGAGCTTTCAAAGCTCATGGTGACGCCGATCCGCTCGCTTGTCGCTTCCTGACGCTGACAGCCAACTCCTGATGACTGCAATTTGCGCTTCAGAGACATGAGAAAGGCGTCGCGAAAATCCTGACATTTGCTCAGGCTGACTACTCCGGTTTGCTGAAAGCAATCCCTGATTGACAACCGCACGAACTGGACGCATTTTTACACCATGACCGCAAACGTGAACCTTACCGCCCGTAATTCCATGACCTCCGGTTATCCGGTGGGCGTTGGACGGTTGGCGCGGTAATAGCGTTTCATCATCCAGCCCTGCCGAGACGAGCAGGGCGATGAAGGGCCTGCTCTCCCGCTTTTTAAGGAGAACATTATGTTGCCCGAGGAAAATACACCGCCTCAAGCAAAATTTCATATCCACGATGTCGTAGTCCGGGGCTCGCGCCCCCAGGATGCCGAAGCCATAACCGAAGTTCTCAACCTGCCGGGCGTGCGTTACGGTACTTTGCGCCAGCCGTTCCAGAGCGTTGAGAGAACCCGCAAATATATTGAAAGCGCCTCACCTTCAGACATTTTGATCTGCGCCGAATGGTATGGCAGGATCATCGGAAGTGCAGGTCTTCATCGCAAGAGCGGCCGACAGCACCATGTCGCGAGCTTTGGCATCGGCGTGCATGATGAATTCGCAGGAAAGGGTGTTGGGACCCTTCTCCTTTGCACTTTGATCGATACGGCCGACAAATGGCATGACATCCGGCGCATCGAACTGGATGTCTTTGTCGATAATACTCCGGCAATCCGGCTTTACGAAAAGTTCGGATTTGTTCGCGAGGGCACGTTGCGCCAGAACGCTTACCGTAATGGTGAATACGTCGATGCGCATTTCATGGCCCGGCTACGCTGACTGCAAAGACCCTGACAGTTGCCCCGTTCGATCGAAGCTGTGTCGGGAGATGGCACCCGTTGCCTTTGCCGTCCCTACTAATTTTTCTAATCCGAGTTGCCCATGTCGATTTCAGATGTGATTTATCGCCCCTTTGAAACCATGATCCGGCCGCTGGATATCCCCTATCGGCCGCTTCCGTCGAAGGGACCCGTGACGGTCCTTCTCCACTTCATTTCAATGTTCCGGGGTGTTCTTATCGCTCTGGCGCTTTCCTCCATGGCAATTGAGGCCATCAACCTCAGCATTGTCTGGGGGCTTTCCGTCATTGTCGATGGCGTAACCGAGCAGGGCGCGGCGGCCTTCTTGCGAAACGAATGGCTGCTCCTGACTTTTCTCGGGGTGCTGCTATTCCCGGCGCTGCCGGTCGCATCGTTCCTCCTGAACACGCTCCAGTCGCATACGCTTGGGGTTGGGATGCCGGCCGCCATCCAGTGGCAAGGGCACAAGGCAGTGGAACGGCAGGACCTTGGCTTCTTCCACGATCTATTCGCCGGACAGGTCGCTTCGCGCCTCTCCCAGGTCGCGTCAGCCGTCCAGCAACAAATCATAGCGGCATTTCAGTCGATCCCGCGTTTCCTGCTGCAAATGGTCGGATCGATGGTTCTGCTCAGCGCGCTCTCCTGGCAGCTCGCCGTGCCAGTCCTGATCTGGATCACGCTCAATGTAGCGCTCGCCGTTAAAATGGCGCCGGTCTTTACCGAGCGCTCGCGCACCACGGCCAAGCAGCGCAGCCTGGTCGCCGGCGCTATCACCGATCTCTACAGCAACATGCAGATGATCAAGCAATTCGCGGCCGAAGACAGCGAAGCCGGGGCTATCCGTCGCGTCATCCAAAAATCCGTCCAGACCCAACATAGCGAACAACGGATCTACCGGACGTCAGAACTGACCGTGGTCGCCCTCAACACGGCGCTCTGGCTGGCGATGCTATCGATCGGATTTTCCGGACTGGTGGAAGGCTTCCTGACAGTCGGCGAGTTCGTTGGTTCGGTCTACATTCTCCAGCGGCTGTCGGGGCATACCTTCACCTTCCTGCAAATGGGCCAGCAGATTTTCCAGGCGATCGGCACCATTAAGGATGCAATGCCGGTAATGACAACGCCGCCAACAATCATCGATCGGACAGATGCCAAGGATCTCATCGCCGATCGTGGCGAAATCCGGTTCGAAAACGTGCGCTTCGCCTATAAAAGCGGTAAGCCCGTTATCGACGGGTTGTCCCTGACTTTGCGGCCAGGCGAAAAGGTCGGCCTTGTCGGGCTCTCCGGCGCGGGCAAAACGACACTCGTGAGCCTGCTACTGCGGTTTTACGATGTACGAGAAGGCGCGATTTTCATCGACGGGCAAGACATTCGAGCTGTGAAGCAGGCAAGCCTGCGCCGCTCGATCGGTGTTATAGCCCAGGATGTGGCGCTCCTTCACCGCTCGATCGGCGATAATATTCGCTATGGCCGGCCTGACGCGACACAGCAGGAGATCGAACGTGCCGCAAAGATGGCAAAAGCCGATGGCTTCATTGCCGATCTTGCCGATAGCGAGGGTCGCAATGGCTATGAGGCTTTTGTTGGCGATCGCGGTATCAAACTCTCGGGCGGGCAGCGCCAGCGTGTCGCGATTGCCCGAGTTCTCCTGAAAAATGCGCCCATCCTTGTGCTTGACGAGGCAACTTCCGCTCTCGACAGCGAATCCGAAGCGGCCATTCAGGAAAAGCTCAATCTGGTGATGGAAGAAAAGACGGTCATCGCCATCGCTCATCGTCTCTCAACCATCGCCAGCATGGACCGTATCGTTGTGCTCGATCAGGGGCGCATCATCGAAGAAGGCAGGCCAGACGAACTCATCGAGCGGGGCGGTCTTTTCGCCCGCCTCTGGCAACGGCAGACCGGAGGCTTCATCCCCGAGGAAGTGGGGTGATGCTGGTGAAGTATGTTTGATCTTCAAAGCTGCGTAGCGAGTGCAGAAACAGGGAGGCTTCAGGAGTAGATCCTAGACTACCTCGCAGCAGTTATTGGGCAAATCCCGGCTTGCGCACAGGTTCTTGCTTCACAAGCGTTATTGGATAGGTCCTACCCTATTGAGCTTCCGAAGCTGGTCAGGAACCTGCGGCCCCGAAGCGGAAATGCACTACCACGTCCCTGAAGAAGCTTGGCTGGAGCGAATTCACAATATCGCTATGGATCTGACCGACGCAAAACAATTGCCGCCTTTAAATGTGGAATGGCAACATCGTCGCCTCACCATTCGCGACGGCAATCATCGACATGCAGCGATGGTGACAAAGGGCTGGAATACGTACTTTGCCGTCATGGTGTAACACTGAGGTAGAGCACCGAGTTGCATTATCGCAACTTTCCAGACGTCCGTAGATACCGGAGACCACATCGTGGAAAAGGGAACCTTGATCGAGAAAGTCCTGATCTACGCCACAACTTCGCGAGGACTTCTGGTTTTCGAAGAACCCGATTTTCCTGAAGTTCCCATTCAAGTGCCGGGGGGCACCGTGGAAGTGGGGGAGCAGTTGATCGATGCCGCCTGTCGGGAGTTTGGCGAAGAGACCGGCCTCACCGACCTAGTGGGGTTTCGGTTGTTAGGAGACAGCCATCGGCCGTTTGAACGGGATGGGAAGCTTCATAACCTGCATCGCACGTACTTCCACCTACCGCTCAGGGAAGACGTTCCCGATACCTGGGATCACTTCGAAACGACACCTTCCGGCGGAGGCGCCCCAATCCTTTTCCGATTTTTTTGGATCGACATTGCATCGGCCCGGAGAAGCCTGGATCTAGGCTCGGGTGAAATGCTCGATCAACTTCCCTCCGTGGGATGGTGACGACAGCTTCCTGCTTATGACCAATAGGCAAACGATCACGGTGACTTCTACGACTGGCCTGACTGCGAACCTGCATTATGCGGATGCTACCCCGCTAAGTTGGTTTCCTCTGCCCTTTGGAGGGTGCTTTCGAGGCCCGGGCGACAATAAATCTCGCTGTGAGTTCGGACCACGGCGAGTGTTCTCCGTCCCAGCAATGGGAGGCACAGCGCCACGGCCTGCTCGCAAAAGCGCTTGGTCTGAAGGCATCGATTACTACAGAGCGGCGTGACAAAATCAGGTCAACTCAGGCTGCAAACTAGCGAGCCGTGCATTTGCCCCTAAGGACCGTTCGGCCAAATCTTGTTGCCATGACCGCTGTTTGCGCTTTCGCGTCATGACGGCAGTTG
>NZ_JAFLMY010000052.1:0-4993 GCF_017313375.1 Agrobacterium sp. Ap1 | reverse complement strand
GTGGATATACGTCGATCCTCAACGGTGACCGGTTCCAGGTGAAGCGGCTGTTCGTCACACCGGGCAAGAAGCTGTCGTTGCAGAAGCACCATCACCGGTCCGAACACTGGATCTGCGTCAAGGGTACGGCGGAAGTCACTGTCGGCGACGAGATCAAGATCGTGCGCGAAAACGAGTCGGTCTACATTCCGCAGGGTGAAGTCCACCGCCTCGCCAATCCCGGCAAGATCATGCTCGAAATGATCGAGGTGCAGACCGGTTCCTATCTCGAGGAAGACGACATCATCCGCATTGTCGATGAGTTCGGACGGGGTTAGCGCGGGAATTCACGACCTCAGCTAGGTAGACTCCCGCAAGCGCGCAGGGTGGCAGCGCAAAGAGCTAAAGCTGGAGTGGCCGCGAATATTGGCGTCTCTGACGAATCCATCCATGCCCATCCTTGGGTGCCGTCCCATTTGACGGCACACACAGACGATGGAAGCAGTTGCATCGCCAATTCATAGGCCGATTGGACATTTGTCGTATACCTCGGCACGCGGCCAGGTTGTTCCGACAATGGGTTAATCCAGATGGTTTCAATCTTAGTCGCGTTGGTAGAAGAATCCGTGACTGCACGACTGCTACGCCGCCAGCCCAGAACTTTAGCCACCTCCATATCTAATTCGCGAAAACCCTCTGTAGCGCCCTCAAGTTGCTCAATGACGTCAATCACCCGCATTATGGCCCTCACTAAAGCTGCGACAGGATACAGATGCGACTCTTAACCGCCCGAGCAGAACAACGTCAACGCTGCATTGACCCTGCGTCCGGTTCGCCAGTCGCGCGTTCCAAAAAAGTTGGGAAGCGAAAGGAACTTCATTCGCAATCTTTAGTTTAGTGGAAGAAACCGGGGTACCATATATGTCCGCTGAAGATGTTTTGCACTCGCAGTGTTTTAATCAGGGGAGAAGAGCGGCTTGCATAGGGATGCCGCGCCACACCAATCCCTACATCGACTGCAGTGGAATAAAGCTGGACGCCTGGGTTGAAGGCTTCGAGACAGTGAACAATTCCGAGATCATACCGGTGGAGCGTATCCATCTATTTCATCTGGGCAGAGAAGCCGCCGAGCGTGGCGATCCAGCATCTATTTGCCCTTATACCGAGGACGAAAACCCGGAGCGGATGGAAATTTGGCTTATCGGCTATGCTCCCCACATCGATCTGGAACTGGTCGCCAACGATAACGTTGCGCCCTGATGAGATTTCTGGAACGACGCCCGTTAGTTACGACCTTTCTCTTCTCTGCCGCGATAATCTTGTCGGTCTTTGTGGTGCAGACATGGATGACCGACCGATTTGGCGCGGTAGACGGCAAAGCGCCTATCACCGACCCGCCAGGTTGAGATCCAGGTCCAGCGTGGTGATCACGAGCCAACCATGTGCACCATCCTGCAAGTGGAGCTGCCGATCGCCCAAACCGCATCGAGCATGTCGGCAGCTTCCATTGCTCCACTACATGAGCCGACAATTTCTGACGAGCCTCTAAAGATACTGAGGCGATACCCTATCCCTCTTACTTTCTCCGTTACAGCAGGGGTCAAGCAAAAGAAACATCCGCGCCGGGCACGGGCGCCTCTGCCTTACGGCATGCGCTGGCCCGGGCGGCTGTCGAGCGCGTCGTACAAGTCACCCAGAGCGTCGTCGAAGAGGATCATGGTGAAACTTGGCTCAACCTCGAGGTAAGACAAAGACACGATCGAGCGCTTATCGGCTGTGATTGGGGAGCCACGATCAAGGGACGCAGGAGCGCGGTCAGGCCAGGCTTGAGAAGTTGACTTTCGCGCTGGGCCTCATCGAGAGTAACGATCCCGCTGACGTAAAGGGGATCCCGTTTGCGCTCGGTGAATACGACGCTTTTCGGCACATCTCATGCGGATGAATAGGGGTCGGCTACCAGGCCGGCAGCAGCCTATGGGATACTGCTCGTAAACGTGTAATCGATAGACGTTGGGCGCTCCCAAAGAATGGAAGCGCCCAACGCAACCAATGCCATCAAGGGTATTACGAAGAGGACAGCGCCGTTAATACGCATCATAAACTCCAGCAAAGTCGTCCCCTATCGGTGACTATGCTGGCAGTATCTTTAATGATCAGTTACCGCCGTGCCCCATATTGGTTCAGGCTTCGGGGCCCTTGCCGATCTTGTGAGCGTTTTCAGCTTCGCGGTAGATCCAGTCGTAGGTTGGCTCTTCCGGCGGAACCTGCTTACTGGGTGCTCGGCTCCGCCTCCAGCGGCTGTAGACCGCAATTGCTGCTGCGGCGAGAGCACAAACGAGTATCGCGGCAAGGATGCTCATGGGCAGATAAGTCGACATGCGGCCTCCAGTGGTTGCTGCACTGCAAACGGCGGACCGCGGCACAAGTTCCGAATTGGTCCATCAGAGCGGTCGCTTCCCGTTAGCGGCTTCGCGCTTCAGCCATTCGGCGGTCGGCTTGTCGGGATCGACCTGGCTAGGATTCCTCTCTCGCAGCTTTCCGCGACGGAGGATGATGAACGTGAAAATTCCGAGAGCGAGGATGAGAAAGATCGCAAGCGCCAGCATGGGAAGAAAGGTGAGAGATGTCACGGCCTAACCCGCCAGCTTGTAGTCAAAGGTGGTTACCAGCGCAGCTGAATGAAGGGCTGCCTCAAAGAGCTCCCGCGCCTCATCAGGTGAGGCTCGGCCATCCAGCGCGCGGAGGATGCACGCATCAGCTGCAGCGAAGTTCGAATCCTTCTTGTGCGGCCAGTCGGTCATCAGAAACCGTCGGGCCTCAAGAGGACCAAAAACCAACTTGCCGCCCACGACGACTGGCTTGTCCCAAATAACGTTTTGCATAGCCGGCTCCTTCACGCGGTGTTTCAGACATTAGTCTGCCGTCACCAAACTCGTGCGAAGGTCAATGGTTCCGAGACAACATGCCCGCATGAGGGCCGGAGCCGCTCCAGCAGCAAGAGGAGAAACATGAGGCCAGCCAGCAATATCTTTGAACACCATCTTGGCTACATCCCACACCTCGTCGGGGGGAAGCGGACGTCGACTGATACCCGCGAGCACTGCAATCTCTCCTCCACCAATATGATGGCGAGATCTTCGGAGATGGGATCATCGGAGCTGTGAAAGATGCAGTCAAGTTTGTCGGTCACGATGTCTCCGCAGCTTCGAGGCGTCGGGCAAAAAGCCACTATCGATGGATGGTCAAAGCGGAGGATTCTGAGCCGCTAAGCTGAACCTTCGGAAAGGTGAGCGCGTAAAAATCAGTAAAACCGAGGCTAGGAAAATACTCGCTGCGGCCTACACTAACTACTCGCTGCGGCCTACACTAACCCAACAGGCGTATCGGAGTGCAGCGATGCGAAGACGGCTTTCCGTATGGCCCAAGCAACCTTCGCCAGCTCTTGATCGGTCGCCGAGAGGGAGCGAATGTTGAGAGCGGTTCGCAAGCTTAGCAGGAAATCTTCAACGAGCACGAAAACCGCGACACGTTCGGTCGTGCGCTCGATGTGATGCAGGATGAATACGTCCGCGTGCTGACCGAGGCGGCCACGACAAAGAGCATGGGCAGCTCGGAGAGGTCCGCGAAGGGCGACATGCGATCTACGCCGGGAGGCGACTGCTGATCGCGGCCAAAACAACTTCGAGGAGGCTAGGAGGCTGGCGGATTATCGGCGAAGACTCAAGGGAGGTTTCCGGCAACTGGTGCCCCTTTATGGGTGAAGGGGTCGCGCACTTAACGCGATCCCAATCATCCATGCGCCCTGAACTCGGACCGGACGCCCCGTTATGCTGCACGTTGTTGCAGCTTCTGAACGCGGGCGTAAGTTTTACCGCAGCCCGAAGAAGCCCAAGATAGCAAGTACGATGACGACGGCTCCAACGAGCCAAACAATGTTGTTCATAATCATTTCCTTTGAAATGTAAGTGGCTAACGGAAGCGAGAATGCAGCAGCACAGCTTCTGATCCGTACTTACAATCTGCAATGTCGAGCCGCGCTGCGGACAATGGCGGGACCGCCAACGGTACGCCGGACGCCTCATACCAATGCGCACCTGCTGGCGTCTTCCATCGCCTGGCGCTGCCTCCTCTCAGCAACAGGTAATCCTGCGGCGGTCTCCCCATTGGGTCGAGATCGCCGCTTTTGTTTTTAGGCCGCAATACGGCGGGCAGCTTTGTCGATGGCCTTACGGTCTGAGCCATATTGGTCAATGATCTTGGCCGCGTCTTCGACAGGTATCCTAAACTTCTTGGCTAGAACCTTTGGTTCATAGGCGGGCTCTGCCGCCGAAGCGACTCCTTGGTCTGTCATGGGTTGTCTCCTTGAGATGGAACGGCCAGATGATGGCCACGCACCGTGGCGGCCGCTTGTAGTGACCATATGGGAATTAGAGGCGGTCATTCCAAGTGATGCGGTAGAGCTGCGTGGTAGCTCGCTTGGCTCCTGACCCGAATGCCGCAGGTTCAAATCCTGCCCCCGCAACCACTCTACAGCACGCTAGACCACGCTAATTTACGATAGTCTGCGACATGCTATTCCCTTGAATAGATAGGTTCTAATCATGTTCGGGCCGTTTCGAAGTGGCAGCGGCCCTGGCATGTCTGTTGTGCCGAAAATTCGTAGATCATATGCGGGTCGACGAGTAACGGTTTCAGCCACCTAGCGCGGCGGCTTTGCACCCATGGAGCTTGGATGTATTGCCCGCGTTCCAAGATCGTGTCCCGTCGAGTGGTGTAGCTGGATTTCATAGCCATCGGTGATTTCCGGTAGGGTCGGGTTGCTTAGAGCCAACCTGAAGGACACCACCGATGACCGACGACATGATGAACCTGCGCTCACTCGTTGAGAAGAGCGCCGACGCCGATTTGCTGCGCGAGATGATCGGCTTTGCTGCCGAGAAGCTGATGGCGCTGGAGGTCGGCACGAAGACCGGTGCGGGCTATGGCGAGAAGAATGGCTTCCGACTGGCCCAGC
>NZ_JAFLMY010000051.1:0-6519 GCF_017313375.1 Agrobacterium sp. Ap1 | reverse complement strand
TCACCGCAAACATCTGACCGCAGCAGATCATCGAAAGCTTCGCTCTCACGCTATCGCGGCATGGCGAGATATCACCAAGTCGATCAGCGCCTGAAACCTGGCCGATGTCGATCACCGTGCCATAGCCAAACTTAAGGCGACGCCCCGGTTGGTGGCGTAAACCAGGGCCTTTTCGATCATTTTCATTTCCGTCCGCCGTCCCTAATGTCCACTTGCGCGCCGCTGGCAACATTTAGCAGCAACGACCTCATCAACGGACAGAGTGAGATCCTAATTTCCGAAATAAACCCTGCAGCCCCGGCTCGCCCACCATTCGGGTTGCGTCGAGCGGAGAAACCCAGATCAATCTTCTCTGGTGAGCCTCAGGAAATCGCTTCTTCATACGTTGCACGTCGACAACTTACACTTCTACCAGCGCAGGAATGCAATCGCCATTGTCGAGCCGCTACCATCGGCACCTTCACCTCTACCGCAAACGGCTTCACCGGCCAGATCCGCACCCTCGCCCTCAACGTCAAGGCTCGCATCGCACGCGTCGAAAATCCTTCGGAGAAGGGCCCGCAGTTCCGCGTCTATGCGGGAACGGCCGAGCTCGGCGCCGCCTGGCAGAAGACCTCCGAGCAAGGACGCGATTATCTCTCGGTCAAGCTCGACGATCCGAGCTTCCCGGCCCCGATCTACGCGACGCTCGCCGAGGTCGAAGGCGAAGACGGCCTTCAGCTCATCTGGTCCCGCTCGAACCGGGACTGATGTGGATCGCGAGGCTCCGCCGCCGGCGGGGCCTCATCTTCGGTTTGCCTTAAATGCGCGATTACCGCGCATCGAACCTGGCAAGCATCTTGCGCAATTGTGCGTTCTGCTCGGTCAGTTTCTTTGCGAGTTGGTGCCGTAAAGCAGCGACATCAGCATCGAGGTGGGACATTTCATCCAGGATCGATTTGGGGCCAGATGCAAGCGCAGGCCCAGCCTCATCGGCCTGGTGTTCAAGAGCCGCCGATTCTGTGACCGGCGCAATCTTCTTGGCGCGCGTCGGCGCCGGCTTGCCCTCTACCTCGACAGGCTCGATCGGGAGATGGATCGGCTCGACAGGTGCGGGGGCCGCCGCTGTCTCCACCACTTCGTCTAAGGCCTTGGGAACCTCTTCTGAAATTGCAGGCGTGGCCTCGGCGAGTTCGGATGCCGGTTCCGGATCGGACGGTGGCTCGGGCGCAACGTCTCCTGCCGGCGCTGCAGGCGGCTCCACGGATTGGACAGCGTCAGGTGCCTCGGTGGCAGGATGTGCCTCTTCAGCGTCCGGCTTGTACTCGAGAGCGATGGTCGCGGGTGTGACGGCGGTGGCCGCGTCGTTGCTGTCTGTTTTCGGCTTACGCGATACCAGGTCAGCCACAAATCTCCATGGTGTTCTCATCGCGCCAAACCTTTCAAGCATTGTGGCGGATCATTGCCACAGACATTTCAATATGGATCCCGTTCGTTGTCGGCGCGATCGATCGCAGGATCGGCGGCGCCTCACCTATAATGCGAGACGCCGCAGGAAGTCGGATATCAGGACTTGCCGAGGCGTTTGCGCAGATCGGCATTCTCGGAGCGCAGCTTTTCGGAAAGCTCCTTGCGAAGCTGTTTGTTCTCTTCCTCCAACTTGATCAAGTCGGCGATATCGTCAATCACCTCGATCGAAGCGGCAGGGGCCGTCGCTGCAGCCTTGGCGCGCGGCGCGCGGGTGGTGGCCTTCTTTGGTTCGACCGCAGCTTTGTCAGCCTTGACCGGGGTAGTCTTGGAGCCACGCTTCGCCCGCGTTTTCTTGGCCGGCTTTTCCGCAGATGCAGCCGTGGTGTCGATGGTGCTGGCGTCAGCTGCGGCAACCTTCGGCGCGCGCGGCTTGCGGGTCTTCTTTTCAACGGGGGCTGTGGCCGGCGCTTCGGGCGTGGCAGCTGTCTCAATCGTGGTGTCGTCGGCCATCAGTGTTCTCCTCTGTCAGGCGGGCAAGCATTTGTTTCCCCGTGACTTAAAGTCAATGCACGTGCTGTCATTTCAGTTGCAATCGGTGTGTCCGACGCCGCTATGGCTGAATTCCTTCCATCGCGCGACAAAGGCCCGGTCCAGGGCGGGCTCGATGAGGCATGTCTGACCGAAAACCGGCTTCGCCTCGATTGTCCTCCCGCAACGGTGGATTGGAGATTTCTTACCCCGCGCGGCGATCCGCACTCCTCTCCCTCCAAGAAATCCCCAATCCGACGCCTGCCATTGCATTTCGCCCTTCGGGTGCGGGCCAATCGCTCCCGGTCTTGTCGACAGCCATCGAGGCCGCACTGGAGCGGCCCGAAACAGCGAAAGGAATTCGAACATGGCTACCATCGGCACCTTCACCTCCACCGAAAACGGCTTCAACGGCTCCATCCGTACCCTCGCCCTCAACGTCAAGGCCCGCATCGCTCGCGTCGAAAACCCGTCCGACAAGGGCCCGCAGTTCCGCGTCTACGCTGGCAGCGTCGAGCTCGGCGCCGCCTGGCAGAAGACCTCGGAGCAAGGCCGCGACTACCTCTCGGTCAAGCTCGACGATCCAAGCTTCCCGGCCCCGATCTACGCGACGCTCGCCGAGGTCGAAGGCGAAGATGGTCTCCAGCTCATCTGGTCGCGGCCGAACCGGGACTGATGACGGACACGAGGCTCCGCCCACGGCGGGGCCTCTACCTTCATAAATACAGTATACACAGCAAATACAGCATTGCTGTAATTGCTGGATTTCGAGCCGCAGTCTCTCTATAGTGCAGCCTATGACCGCGAAGGAGCGAAATATGGCCAGCCGATCCTATACGACGACCGAACTATCCCGGAAATCCGGCGACATCATCGCCGACGCGCTGCGTCACCCCGTGATCCTAACCCAGCGGAGCAAGCCGCGTCTCGTCATTTTGAACATCGACGATTACGACCGACTGATGAAGAGCGCCGATGCCCGGGCCGTCGGCACGATCGACACAATGTCCGACGCCCTTTTCGCCGACGTGGAGCGCGCTGTCGCGCAATATGCCGATGACGACGAGGTAGGGCGATGAGCGTCTACGACGACATCCAGACCGCAGCCGTCATTCGTTATCCGTATCTTTGGGCCCGGGAGGCCGGCAAGGGCGAGACCGAGGGTCGCAAGGAGCGCCCTGTCGCGGTGGGCGTGCGCATTCCTCGTGCCGGCGGCGATCTGGTCCTGTTCTTCCCGATCACGACCAAGCAGCCCGAACGCGGCCGCTTCGCTTTCGAGATCCCAACGATCGAAAAACGTCGTGCCGGCCTCGATGCCGACCGTGAGCTCTGGATTATGATGGACGAATACAACAGCGACCTGGTCGGTGCCTCTTTCTATCTCGAACCGGAGCCGCCGATCGGTCGCTTCAGCAAGGCATTCTTCCTGCCGATCCTGCGCGAATTCATCGCGCGCCGCAAATCCTTCTCCGAGGTCAGTCGCCACCGCTGAGATGACAGGCCTCGTTTGATCAAGCCCCTGAACCGCATCGAGCGTTTCAGGGGCTTTTTGCTGCCATACGGAGAGGTGGGGTAGCTGCTCAGAATGCACGATGGTGCCAAGTGGCAATGCCGGCCTCAAGGATGAGCGGTGCCCCCAATTTGCTCCACCTGCCCTGACGCGCAGCCTACGCAAATCGGCTCCCCCACTCCCCGGCTCTGCCGGTCGCTTGCGCGATCCTTGACCCCGCCATCGCCTCTCGGACCCGCCGCTCATCTTTCACAAGCGTCAGGAGACGAAGATGACCTACGAACTTGCAATCCAGATCGAAGAACTGCGGGCTGAGCTGCGTAACGCTGTCGATGGTGCAGAGCGCCGTCAGATCCAGGCCGAGCTCGAAATCGCTCAGGCAGAGCTGATTGTCGCGAGCGCCGAGCTTGACGGTGTCGCAGAAAAGCGAACCGCCTTTCTGAGGCGGTTTCCATCACCCGTCGTCTTCGAAGTCGAGCTGCCGCAATTTTCCTGTCGATCTCATTTCATCGACATTGGGAATGATGCGGATCGTGTGTCCTGCCGCAACCTTATGCCGGCAGAATTTTCCCCGCCTGCGGCTCCTCGCGCATCAAAATTCAGCCGACCTCAGGTCCTCCGCTGCGCTTCGGCTGTGCGCGCCTTCCCATTGCGCAAGCGCAACGGGGTCCCTTCGGTGCAGCACTCCTTCCCGATCCGCATTTCATCCCCGCGAAGAAACGCAATCGACAGGAAACCACATGCAACAGCTCGGTCTGAGTGCCTTCTGCCTGACCACGGCGGACCGGAGCGTCTTCCCGAACATGGCAGGTGCCGCCTACGGCTTTGCCGGCATGGGGCCGTACCGTGGCGGCCAGGCCGATCTTCTACGCGTTCCGTACGGCGACTATAACTGCCTGAAGCTGCCGCCGGACGCAGAAGCCAAGCAGAATGACTATGTGATGTTGGCCGACATTTTTCCCACTGGCTGGCACTGCACCGAGCTGGCAGGACTTTGCCCAGGCGAGTCGATAGTCATCTATGGAGCCGGGCCGGTCGGCCTTATGGCTGCCCATTCTGCCATGATCAAAGGCGCTAGTATCGTCATGGTCGTTGATCGTCACCCCGATCGGCTGCGGCTGGCGGAATCAATTGGCGCCATTGCCATCGATGATTCCAAGGGTTCTGCCGTGGATCAGGTACTGGAACTGACGAACGGCGTCGGAGCCGACAGGGGCTGCGAGTGCGTCGGCTATCAAGCCCATGATCCAGAGGGCCAGGAGCATCCCAACATGACGATGAACGACCTGGTGAAGTCAGTGAAGTTTACCGGCGGCATCGGGGTCGTTGGTGTCTTTGTCCCGCAAGATCCCGCACCGCAGGACCCTCTCTACAAGCAGGGCGAGATCGTCTTCGACTATGGTCTGTGCTGGTTCAAGGGGCAGACGATCGGAACGGGTCAGTGCAATGTAAAAGCCTATAACCGGCAACTTCGCGACCTGATCTTCTGCGCGTGATGACGGCTGGACCAAGGTCATCCTCAAGCCCGCCGCATGACAGCCGATCCACTCGGGGCGGCCGCCGGCCGCCCTGTCGCTCCATCGTCTCGAACGTCGAGGAATACCATGCTGATGTACGAATATAGCTGTCCCGCATGCGGACCATTCACGGCGTTTCGGCCACTGGCGGCGTTCCGCGAACCATGCGCCTGCCCGGCTTGCGGCGCCGCGTCGACGCGGGATTTCCTGAGCGCACCGGCCCTCGCTAGCATGGACAGGGCTCGGCGCGGGCCTGCCTCCAACGGCCGCGAAGAGAGCAGTTATCCCGCAGCTAAAGCGGCACATCCGGCGGGCTGCGGATGTTGCATGCGCCGGTCCCCCATCCCGGTTGCTCTGTCCTCGAAAGGCCGCGTTTTCACCTCGAGTGGGCCGCCTCGACGCGGATCGTGAGGACGTCACATAGCCGATTTATTGAAAGGAGATCGACATGGCCTCTCAAACCCTCAATGGCCTTACGGTGGCAATCCTGGTAACGGACGGCTTCGAACAGGCCGAGATGACCGATCCGCGTAAAGCGCTAGATGAGGCGGGCGCCGAAACACGGCTCGTATCGCCCAAGGACGGCCAGGTTAAGGCTTGGAACTTCACGGATTGGGGCGAAACCTTTCCCGTCGATGTGCTTCTGGAAAGCGCCCGACCAGAAGCGTTCGACGCGCTCCTATTGCCGGGCGGAGTCATCAATCCCGATAACCTCCGAACGCTGCCAGAAGCGGTTGCCTTCGTGAAGGCGTTCTTCGACGCGGGCAAGCCGGTCGCGTCAATCTGCCACGGGCCCTGGACGATCATCGAAGCGGGAGCCGCTCGCGGGCGGCGCCTTACGTCTTGACCTTCCCTGAGGACCGACCTCCAGAACGCAGGCGCGGAGTGGGTGGATCAGGAAGTCGTTGTTGATCAGGGACTGGTGACGAGCCGCAAGCCCATGCATCTTTGATTAGTGAACATTGCGAAAGTGTTTGTATTAGCTCGATGCATAGCGCATATTGCCACTATATGATTGATGGATCGACCAATGCCGGCCACGAAGAAACAGAGCTATGCTCGATATACGATTGCTGCGGTTAGCGTGCTGGGAAGTATGATCCAGCTCGAACGTAAATCTCGCACGATGACGGCGCAGGAGCTTGCCGGCCGGCTCGGCATAACACGCGGAACTCTTCAGCGGCTTGAACAAGGAGATCCCAAGGTGGAACTGGGCCTTGCCTTTGAGGCATGTACCGTTCTCGGCATTCGCCTTTTCGACGACGATCTTGCTGGTATGACGTTCAGAAACGAAGACCTTCAAAAACGCCTCACGCTTCTACCCAAGTATGCGCGTCCACGAAAACAGACAGCGGTCGACAATGACTTCTAAAAAGCCGCAGCCAACAGAAGCGTTCGTATGGGTGTGGCGATCAGAAAGCCCCGATCCAGTGGTCGCCGATCGTGTCCCATGGAGTGGTGTAGCTGGATTTCATAGCCATCGGTGATTTCCGGTAGGGTCGGGTTGCTTAGAGC
>NZ_JAFLMY010000050.1:0-6707 GCF_017313375.1 Agrobacterium sp. Ap1 | reverse complement strand
GAAGGGGGCGAGATCATCCCGGAATCACGGGGCGCAATCATCTCGGAACAAAGGGGCGGCTTCATCGGAATCAGCAGTTGAGAGGTATTATCAACCGCTACATTCACACTGCAGCCGTTCAGACTGCTTACAGCGCGTTTTCAAACGCCAACCATCAAATCGAGCAGAGACTCGCTCGCTGGATACTGATGTGTCATGATCGATCATTGACTGATACGATCAGATTCACACACGCGTCTCTTTCAGAGATGCTTGCCGTTCGTAGGCAAAGCATCACCACATGTCTCCACTTGCTCGAGGGAAAACAACTGGTGCGATCTCTTCGGGGTGCAATTGTGGTGCGTGACCGTGCAGGCCTGGAAGAATTGGCGTCGGACGCGTACGGTGTCCCTGAACATGAGTACAATCAGTTTGTGAAGCCGGATCGATAACCGGGCGCACGCTTTCTCCCGTTCATACCGATTTCTTTGGTTGTTCTGCCTCCGCTCTGGTCATAGCGAGAAAAGCGCCGCATTACAGCTGAGGTCAATCAGAGGGAACTGGCTTCGAATTGGATGGAGACGTTTAAGATGGGACGGCTCTGCTCATCCCTAGCTCTGATATCCATGGTCAATTCGGGGCCGTCATTAACAACCACGTCGTTCGCATACTCAGCGATCGCCCGACTTGCTTCGATGCGAGCAGCGTGATGATCTGACAACAGGTCACCGGTTGTGTCATGGGACTTTTCGTCACCATTCTCGAAATCAAAGTAATATATCGGCATTGCTAGGCTTCTTTCTCGATTGAAATAGGCTACGAAGTAAACGCTGCGACGCTTCTAACCACCTAGTCCAGCGCCTCTCCAGCGGTAACCTTTGCGAGCTCCCGGTCATCGCTGTCGCAGATGGTGATGCTAATCAACGTCAGTTGTATTCCTGCCTTGAGATATTGAGCTGCGATCTCGCGGATGGCTGCTCGAGCATCATCTCGCGCCGCTTCTAAGTCGGAAGCCTCACCGCCATCTGGATCGGCAATCGTTTCCTCAGCGAAATCAAAACTAAAAAAGTACCGAGGCATACCAGCTCCCGTCTAACCAGCCGCGACCTTCATCGTGACTTGAAGGAGAGAAGAAGTCATTGGACGGTAGCGGACAAATTTCCATTTGCACGGTAGCGGACGAAATGATGTTCGATTTGTGTGAGCAACAATTCGAGACGATCGAGTTCGCTGCAGATTTCCCCTTTCAAATGCTTTTCGCTCGTGGTCGTGTTGGAACATTTTTTCCCGGAAATGAAAGTCATCGACGACAAGCGGACCACGTGGACCGACACGAAGCGAGTTCTGATCGTCGGCCACCGGGCCCGCCCTGGGCAGTGGTCATCACCGGCGTGTCGCCATCGGCGGTCTGGTGAAGCTCCCCACCCGTACCACGCGTCAGTTTCTGATCGTGGATAGTCGCGGTGATAAACTTCGAATCTGCGGACGCAGTGGCTGGTTTTTGGCCATGGGTCAAGCTCCTGGACAGGGGTGTGAAAATGGGCGACTTGAAAGCAAAAAAGGCCGCCTTGAAAGGCGGCCTGATCATTTGCTGAGGGAGTTTAGCTGGCCTTCTTCAGCGCAGGTTTGGCGCTGGCTGAGGCGTCGCCCATGCCCTTGGTATTGGCTGTCCCTTCACTGAGGGCCGTCAGCTTCTGGTCGGTGGCGATCTCTTCCTGCAGGGTGGCATCGAGCAAGGTGACGGCTTCCTTCATGCCGAGCTGCTTGGCCCAGGATTTCAACGTGCCGTAGCGGGCGATCTCGTAGTGCTCTACCGCCTGAGCCGAAGAGATGAGGCCGGCATCGAGCGCAGCGGTGCCTTTGTATTCTTCCATGATTTCCTCGCCTTCGGCGAGAATGCCCTGGATGGCTTCGCAGGTCTTGCCGCGGGCCGGCTTGCCGAGGAGTTCGAAGATCTGTTCGAGACGTTCGATCTGGCCTTGGGTCTCGTCACGGTGCTGCAGGAAGCCGGC
The DNA here is from genome assembly GCF_017313375.1 of Agrobacterium sp. Ap1. Taxonomy (NCBI): domain Bacteria; kingdom Pseudomonadati; phylum Pseudomonadota; class Alphaproteobacteria; order Hyphomicrobiales; family Rhizobiaceae; genus Agrobacterium; species Agrobacterium sp. Ap1. The sequence continues at coordinate 4,716 of NZ_JAFLMY010000050.1, read as the reverse complement.
TTTGCCTTCTTCCGACTGAGCGGCACGCGCCATCTTTGGCAGAGCCTTCAGGATCTGTTTTTCCGCAAAATAGATATCCTTGAGGGTGTCAAGAAAGAGGTCGTTCAATGTCTTTTCGGTAGCCATTTGAGTATCCTTAGGTTGAAAATCTATGCGAATGCTAGATGTTGCGGCCGTAAGGGACGCGATCTGGATCACAGTGCAGCGTTGCGGTAACGGCCGCGTTCCTCTTCGACTTCGTTAGCTTTGTAAGGATCGAGCGTATCGTCAAACCTGGTCCAGCCGTGCTCTTTATAGGACGCGCGGCGCTCAGCCGGATCAACCCAGTTCGAGCGCTCCAGGATTACCTCGGCTTCGGGAGCGAGTGCATCGTCCACCTTTGCGGTTACCAGCGAACCGCCGCGGCGAACACCTTCGGCGTAGACATGCGCATCGTCCTCAGACACGCCAGAGCTTGTCAGCGCGCCGATAATACCGCCCGTCGCACCGCCTGCAACCGCACCCGCGACCGCTCCTACCGCGGTTGCCGCCAGCCAACCGGCCGCAACAACGGGTCCAACACCGGGAATGGCCATCAGGCCGAGGCCTGTTAGAAGACCGCCCGCCCCGCCGACGGCTGCGCCGATACCAGCGCCTGTGCCGGCACCTTCTGTCGCGTTCGACGTGTCGGCGTGACGATTATCGGCATTGTTGGAAACAATGCTGATATCCTTGGATGGCACGCCGGCGGATTCGAGCGCGCTGACAGCGGCACTAGCGTCGGAATAGTCGTCGAAAAGTCCTGTTACAGTTTTCATGATCAAAATTTCCTATTGAATGTGTTGAATTATTCGGCAACGACGTTGCCCTGGTAGTCGAGCGCGACATTGACGGATTTTCCGTCCTTCATGCCGGCAGCCATCCAGATGCCCTTGTCGTCCTTCTTCAGGTTCTTGACGTCGGAGAAGCCTGCCTTCTCAATGCGGGATTTTGCCTGATCCTGGGTGAAGCTATTGGCGCCCTCGACGGGTGCGATCGCATTCTTGGAATCGGGCGTTGCTACGGCCGGGGTGTCACCGCTCGAGTTAGCGGGCGGTGTCGTCTGGGCATGCGCAGATAGAGCGGACGCGCTGATGATCGCCGCGGCAAGAATTATGTTTTTCACTGATGCTTCCTCTCGTATCGGACCTGTATTCACAGACCCGTGAGCATCTAACCTCTGCCGAGCAGTTTCGTTCCGAAATAAACCGGAAATTGTGATTGCCGTCGCGACTAGAGCCTGCAGCATCTTCTGCGCAAAGGGCTGCCCGCCCGCCTCACGGAGGGGGGCAGCTCTTATCGCTCTACCACGATCAGGATTGTAGGCTTGCCGCTACATTTGATGGCAGCACCACACTGACCGGGAGAATACGATCCAGAGTATGCCACTACCAGCGCGCTACTTAACGATGTGGATCTTAGCATCTCCCCATCGATCCAAACATTCGTTGCCACGTCGTTTCCGTACCGATGCATTCGAAAATCGGCTGAAGATGAGCCGATCTGAACATTCCGCCGGACATCCCATCTAAGAATGTGGCATGGTCGGTTTACGGAAGCGGTTTTCATTCTAACTGTTGGCCTGCCCGAGACCAAGACACGGCCCCAGAATTCCGGAGGTGGCTGAAGCGGCCCATGCCTGCGGAGAGCAGGCAACCGGATATGGCGTCGGACCTCGACCTGGTTTCTGATAAAGCCACAAAATAACTCAGGCAGACGCCGCATCTCCTGCCCTTTGGTAGCGTCAAAAAGTCCTTCGAACACGCGCACCGCCTCCTCCTTAAGGTCGTATTGCGCAAAGCCGATTGCGATCGCGGCATTGTCATGCGGCCATATAGACCCGTTATGGTATGACATAGGATTATATCGAGCTTCACCCTGAGCAAGCGTCCCGTGGTCGAGCTGCGGACGAATGACGTGATCGAAGTAGTCTTGGTCCGTTGGATCGACCTTTGCAGCAATCTTCAGCGGAATTCCGGTTCGCTTTGCAATCTCGATTGCGCGGTCCGGCCGTTTCTCAGGCGCTACTCGGCCTAGAAAGGCGAGATAATCACGCTTTTGTTTATTTTTTGGCGCAGGTCCTTGTGGAAGTCCATGCTGAATGGTGGCCAGCCAGTTCGCGTTTGGCAGCGGCAAACGCTGATCCTTCGAGATGGAGACCAGCGGCATCTCCGGAAAAGCACGGTAGACCGGATGAAAATCCGGCAGATCAAGCCTCCCGTGTAACGTCGTCAAACACCGTGTCGTACCGAGAACTTAGCCTGTTCAATCATTGACGCACCGGCGGTCGAAGAAGGCGCAGTGGTCGCAGTTGGATCATGATTAGCCGAAGCAGAAACCCCGCCGCCGGAAGGATCAAAGTCATGCCCTACCAGAAGACGAAATCAACCGTCAGCTAAGGCAGCGTCCAGAGGCTGACGAAAGGGGCAGCTGCGCCAGTCCGTTGCCAGCATACGGATTGCGATATCTCGTGACGATCTGTAGCCAAGCTTTTCCTGAAAGTCCTGCGGGCCGGTTTCAGCTGCTTCATGTTAATTGTTGCTTACGCGCTTTCTGGAGGGCTGCCGTCCGATAGAAGTGTTCTGCGTGCTGATAAAGATTCTCCGCCTCGATTCTGTCTCCCGCCTGGGCAGTTTCCCGCGCCAGAGCTAGGTATTGCTCATATCGCTTGGTCAGGCTCTGCCAGTTAGGAGTTTCGGTTGCGGTCAGGCGAGCCTTTGCAGGCCTGATGGTCGATGGGCGGGAATTTTGGCGTGATGAATTCAAAAGAACACTTCAAGCCTCACAAGGCTTGCCTCTTAAACGGAATTATTTCTGAGAATGATTGAGTGCCACGAATGTCGGCGAACGCGCCAATGACATAGCCGCATCGGCGCGGCGTCATGAGCTGAAGAGACTAAGCTCTCATTGCGGCTTAATGTTGTGTCCGCCCAACGATAATAAACTCGCTCGACATATGATTATCTGTTGCGCTTAACTCATTCGCGACGAGTTTAAGAAAATGACTGCCAGCGCCCGTCAGAGCGCTGTCGGAATGCCCGACATACTTCCCTCCAGGTTCGGCTTGTATTGTTTGCGGAGTGCAATGGGCGCAGATTCAACGCCTCGCCCCTTTAATTCACCTGAACGGCGTGGATGCCTTCCAGAGTTTCAGAGACGGTTCGCGACCCCAGACGCGCAGCTTGCCGAGTTCGGTCTGCCGACCGGAAGGTCTCGTGTGAGGCGGCCAAAACAGAGGGTAAGAATCAATGCGACGCCATCGCCTTGTCCAGTTCTTCTTCAGACACAGGCCATGCCTCGGTCAGGCCATCCGAGGTCAGGAACAGCGTCATCGTTCGGTGATAGGCTTCCCACACCACATCGAGAGGTTCCTCGTCGATTTGGAGCTCGAACGTCCCTGGCGGATGTGGTGCGGCCATCCGAGGCAGTTGGAACGGTCGATCGATGGTGACCGTTTTTATAGTAGTCTTCATGGCTGAGATCCGTTTCTTGAGATGGAACTGTCCAGTGAAGCCGTGATCCGCATCGCGCCTTCATGGTTTGCAAGGCGCTCGGTTTTTGGAGCTATTTCCAACCCGATGCGCTGTGACAATCACGAAGTCCTGCAAGGTCATCGCAGTCGCCGCTGTCAAAGTGAAAATGCGATCCGTCCTGTGAGGGCGAACCAACCCTTCACAACCCGCGCCTATCGGCCCGCGTTTCTGAGAAGATCTGTCTCTCTGGCGATTGGTCCGAGAAGCTTCCGTAATCTGTTCTCCTCGACCCGATCAAGTCGAAACCGTCTTGCGAAGTCGCTGACCAGAACCATTTTCGCTGTGCCGGGTGGGCTGGTTCCTGGAATGGTTGGCTGACGCATGGTCATATCCTTTAAGAAGACAGCCTGCTCAACCGAAATCCTGTAAGCTCAAGGAGATAGAATTCGATTGCGCTGACAAGTAAGCATTTGTGGCCACTTTTAGAATTCTCCGTCGTGACGCATCGAACGTGGTCAGGTAGTCGCTCTCGCTTGCGTGTCTGTGCGCTTTACCACAGGCGAGTACGTCAGTCGCGAGATAGAATTTGACCTCAAACATCCCGTCGTACCCGCTAAATCGAACACAGCGGTTCTTGTCATCGAAACTTCGAGCTTCATTCGGAAACCTAATACCCATCAACGCCCACCTTCGTCCCGCCACCGGTCGAGGCCATCTTCTTTCGAAAAACGGCCGAACCGGGCGCCGACCGTTGAAGACCGGCTGCGCCGAGTGAGCGCGTCCAATAGGTTGGCTTTGGTCCTGACCCCACCGCGAAATTCGGAGGTGAGAAAGATCAGTGCGTCGCGCTTCATATCGGAACTCGCATCGGTTTCGACGCCACGAAGACCGGCAGTCCTCAAGACGTCCCGGATCAGCTTGAAGCCGTCGTTGTCGATCTGCGCTGCTGCTGGTGGATTGGAAGACATGCTGTCCTCCTTTAGTTGGGGCAAGGATTTGCGACCTTGGCGACAGCGCCCTGAAGACAAACCGTCGCTGCACTATAAGTCGTGCTAATATATTCGATTACAAGGCTGAGCCGTGGTAATTGATCGCCCTCGAAACCGCGAATGAGAAGGAGGCACGGTTGCTCGGCGCAATTCAAATAGTGATCGTGTCCCATGGAATGGTGTAGCTCGGTTGATCATCGAGCTTTCCGGCCAAGGCCGGGAATGGGTCAACTTGC